>JAPOVQ010000036.1 GCA_026708035.1 Chloroflexota bacterium
TACAGGTCGAGCTCCCACCGGAACGTTCGTAGTTCGGTACGCTCTGGCCCACCAGGCGGCGAATCGACAAGCATTGGACGGCGAATAGTCCATTCTCGGCCGTCATTGGCAGCGAAGGGGGCTGGAACCGATGTCGGATGGGACTCTGCGCCCCGGGGCGAGCCGTGGGATGAGGGGACGGGGAGCTCCCAATCGCGAACTGCCTTATTCCTCACCAAACTCACTCATCTCGCGCCCTCGTGAATACGGGCTCGGGCCAGGCTGATCGTCAAGTCGACCACGGTCTGCTTTCTGATAGTGAGAATGAACGGCACCCAAACCTCGAAGTTCCTGCGCCCAACCTCCACCCAAACGTGGGCGGTCGCCTTCTCCTGAAGATCGTCACCCGGCGGCTCCTGCAATGTCCATGTGACGTTTTCCCGCACCCGGTCAGTCAGAACGCTCCTATCCGTGCTCCTCGCGGTGGGCTCTCCCTCTATAAGGAATCCAACTATCTGGTCGGCCAAGGCGTCCGCCCCCTCGACCGTCCAAGCTGCTACCACATCTTTCGTGGGGTCCTCCGATGCGCCGGTGGTGATCGGCGTGGGCGTGGGTGTCGGCGCGGGCGTAGGGGTCAGCGTGGGCGTGGATGTGGAGGCGGGCGTCGGAACTAGGCCACAGCCGGTGACAAGTAGGGCGGTGGCCAGTACAGACAGGCTGGCGCTCCACCCGGAAATGACTCTCATGGGAGCCTCGCTACTCCCTTGTTCTCTCGTGGAAGTGGCTCGGCCAGCCGGGGGTTGCGTTCTGCGATTCTCACTCATCTAGTGGTGAGAGCACCAGGCTACCCTTCGCTCTTTCTGATGGATTCAGTCTTCAGCGCGACGGTGTAGATGCCCACCTTTCAAGTACATCAAGATGCCTGCGCCTGCCGGCGGTCGAGCTTTTGTGGACTGCGCGGTGCCGCGCCGCCAACTGCCGCGAGCGGACCATGGCATGCAGGCACAGCCCGACGGTTACCGTCAGGCACGCGATGAGCGCGGCGCTGCCCAAACACCTCTCCAGCAGACCTGCAATGCCCAATTCGTCTCTTCCATGGCCGCGTCCGATCGCCAGGTTGCATGCGCCGGCGAAGGAGACCCGGTTGTCGCCTAGGCCACCGCGAGCTACGTTGCCTTCGGGTGGGCAGCGGGGCCCACCCGATGGACGGGGGCGCCGATGCCGCGCATGCCACGCCCTACGCCGGCCACCATCACGAGCGCGATCCCCACTATCGCCGTGGTCGTGCTCGTCGTCGGGGCGCTGGTCATCGCGCCAGCGGCGTGTGGGAACGCGGTGCCCACTGCCGAGGCGCCAGCACTCATTGTGCTGCCAGGAACGACGGTCCGCCTCGGGGATGTCATCCCGGACGACGTGATTGCCTACTACTGGGAAACAATGTCGCCAGCGGAGCGAAAGCGTCTGGACGTCCAATCACTCGATGCGCTGCGCGACTATCACGTGACGGGACCGGCCGCGGTGCCGTACTTCACGTCCGGTTCGCCTGCCGAGAGCTCAGAGACCGTGCGGATCTTCACGGACCCCGGTGAGGTCGAGCGGCGGTTGGCCGATGCACGCGCGGCGTACTCGTCGGGCGACATGCGTCGGCGGGCCACCGAGGCGGTCATCAACGCACGGGTGCCAGCGCTGCACATTCCATCGGGCACGACCGTGCGCATGGGGGATGTCTTCCACGACGAACTCATCGTCTACAGTTGGGAACGCTTCTCGCCGGCGGAACGGGAGAGCATGCGGCGGTCCAAGGGGTGGGAGTCGCTTGATGACTTTCGCGATATCCGCTACACGGGACCAGTTTTGGTACCGGCCGTCGCGGGCGAAATACCCGTAGAGCCCGCGGATACCGATCCCTGCGGCAACATCGTAGTCAGCAAGTTGGTGGTTGAGGTCCCGGTCAGCGGCGATGACGACGCGGGTCCCCAGTCCCCGCCGCTGCCCGAGATCACCGCGCCCGAGGTCGGCGAGCGCCTGGTCGGCGTGCCGGTTGAGACGGCGGAACCATGCGAGGTCCCCCCGAACGCCGTCGGGCGCAGCGTCAAGCCGGATGAAATCACGTTCACCCCCTCTGGTTTCAATTGATTGGAAGGAGACGCCGATGAAACGCACTATGCTAGCCGCCCGTGGCAAACCTGGCGTCGATAGTCGGCACTGTCACGCTTGGCATGGTCCGTCCCAACCCTTGGCCTTTGCGCGCGGCGGCCGGGTCACCGTCCATTGAGAGTGATGGAGGCAAGTACCCCGTCGCGGCTCGTGAGATCGAACTCGTCGCCGTCTTCGGTCACCGCGATCATCCGGCGCGAGTAGTCGCCGGGCGGCAGCGGTCCGCCGGTCGTCTCGGAGACCAGTTCTTCCGGCAGCGGCAATCCGAACTCGTGCGATGGCGGGGCGAAATGGAAAACCTCGGTATAGGTCTGGGCGCCGGTATCGAGGGTCAGCAGGACTCGCGCGATCGGCTTTTTGAACCGGCAGCCCGCCCGGTTGGCGCTGTCGGCGGCCGTGCGCAGGCGGTCGTCGAGCGAGCCCAACACGATGCGCAGATCGCCGCCGATGTCCGTCATGTCGCACCCGCCGACCAATGCGACCGCGCCCGGAACGTGCAGGCCGAACTCGTAGGCGACCTCGTTGTAGCGCCGACCGAGCGGAGCGCCGGGATCGGGGTATGGCCATTGCCCGATCACGCGGATGTGATAGTCGCCGGGGTCCAAGTCGAGATCGAGCGCGGGATAGTTCGGTCCGAGCTGCAGGGATTCGACCATGAGGTTCCCGTGTCGGGTGTACACGTTCGCGAACACCCTGTCCGGCCTGGTTTCGGACTCAATCGTGATGGGAATCCGCTCGCCCGGGACAGCCTCGGGGTACGCATTCACCCCCGACCAGATGCCGTATTCCTCGCAGACGCGACCGGATTCGGCTCCGAGGTGCCAGCAGTAGCGGTGGGGCGATCCCCAGACCGGCCCGCTGGGGTGCACCAGCCACATGACCCGCAGCGGCGGGACGGGCCAGCTGGCCGGCCACACGCGCGTGGCTGCCGGCGCGTCGTTGTCGGGTTCGGCCGCGCGGGATTCGGGCAGTTCCGGCGCCGCCGTCGCTATGCGCGTGGTGGCCGGACGGGCGTCGTCGCGATGCCTGGGCTGCGCATTGTCGTCGGGACCGCACGCGATTGCCGACACCGCTACGACGAGGGCGGCCACGAACGCCTTGAGCGCGCCTCTCATGCGAGCAATCAGAATCCGATGCGTCGAGAACAACGGCCGCTTAGGTGTGGCGGCCGATAGGCAGGCACCTGCCATTCGCACAGTGCTAGTTCTGACGATTTCGGCAACATCTAGTGTGGCGAACAGTGTGCCGCAGAGGTGATGCTCTGGAGAGTCTTCGCCTAATCACCTTATAGATCACATCCATAGAGGTACCGGGCGGACAGCCTGGGATGCCAGGACAAGGCTGGCGGATGGGGTCCGCCGGCACGCATCGTGCCGGCCAGGCCCACGGAATCTGCGTCCCCACTGCGTTGGCGGCGATTGTGATTGAAATTCAGATTCGACTCCGCCGCCCTCGCCTCGACCGATGCGCCGCTCCGCAAGGTCTAGCTTCTGGATCGCCACACGCACGATCCCGTCAGCGCTTTCGATTTATGGATGCGGACTTGAGCCCCCGACCTACAGCATTGTCTGCGTACACCCAAGCCGATACCGACGCCCAACCGTCAGGCGGGTCAGAGCTATGAAGGATAAGGCTTGCGGATCTTTGGGTGACATCAAAGACCCGGATGCTTCGGATTGGCACCCCGTTAGCATTCTTCCAGTGGCCCTCAACAAAGTACGAGAGAATTGGACTCCCCCCATCATCAATAGGGGGATTCCACGAGAAATCAAACGATGAGTTGATCTCTAGAGCGACCGGCGCCCCCGGCGGATCATTCCCATCGGTGACGGTGACGGTGAGATCCTGGGTGACGGTGCGGGCCCGAGTACTCGTGCCGCCGGTGGCAGTGACCGTAAGCGTGTAGCCATTTGAGTCGTCGTCCGTCCCACCCTGCGGATCTTCGAAGTTGGGCGCTGTGCTAAACGTGAGCACGCCAGCGCTGGTAATCGCAAAAAGGGCCGCGTCCGTCCCACTGAGGGTGTACCCCGAGATGCTGTCATCTGCGTCGGGGTCGGTAGCGATGACGGTTCCCACGGCCGTAGTGTCCTCCGCTACGCTGAAGGTGGCGCTGGACGTGAACGTGGGCGCTTCGTTGGCGTTGGTGACAGTGATGGTGAGGTCGTGAGTGGCGGTGAGGGCCCGGTCATCCGTGCCGCCGGTGGCGGTGACGGTGAGGGTGTAGCTGTTGGAGTCGTCGATAGTGCCGCCCTGCGGGTCTTCGAAGTCGGGGGCCGCGCTAAACGAGAGCGCGCCGGCGGTGGTGATGGCGAAGAGGGCCGCGTCCGTCCCGCTGAGGGCGAACGCCACGCTGTCCGCAGCGTCGGGGTCGGTGGCGACAATGGTGCCGACGGCCGTCGTGTTTTCCGCCAGGCTAAAGGTGGCGCTGGACGTGAACGTGGGCGCTTCGTTGGCATCGGTGACGGTGACGGTAAGGTCCTGGGTGGCGGTGAGGGCCCGATCGCCCGCGCCGCCGGTGGCGGTGACGGTGAGGGTATAGCTGTTGGAATCGTCGTCGGTCCCGCCCTGCGGATCCTCGAAATCCGGGGCCGCGCTGAACGAGAGCGCGCCCGCGGTGGTGATGGCGAACAGGGCTGCGTCCGTCCCGCTGAGGGTGTACCCCGTGACGCTGTCATCGATGTCGGGGTCAGTGGCGACGACGGTGCCGACGGCCGTGGTGTTCTCCGCGAGGCTGAGGGTGGCGCTGGACGTGAAGGTGGGCGCCTCGTTGACGTCAGTGGCGGTGACGGTGAGGTCCTGGGTGGCGGTGAGGGCACGATCGCCCGTGCCGCCGGTGGCGGTGACGGTGAGGTTGTAGCTGTTGGAGTCGTCGTCCGTCCCGCCCTGCGCATCCTCGAAGTTGGGGGCCGAGCTAAACGTGAGGACGCCAGCGCTGGTGATGGCGAACAGGGCCGCGTCCGTTCCGCTGAGGCTGTATCCCGTCACGCTGTCATCGGCGTCGGGATCGGTGGCGGTGACCGTGCCGACGGCCGTGGTGTTCTCCGCGAGGCTGAAGGTCGCGCTGGACGTGAACGCGGGCGGCTGGTTCTCGCTCACGGTGATGGCCACCGTGTCCCGGTCGCTGCCGCCCTTGGCGTCCATGACGGTGACCCGGAAGGTCAGCGAGGCGGCACTCGACGGGGCGGTGAACGTGGGGCCGGCCGCCGTGGTGCTGCTCAATGTGACGGTGGCGCCGGCGGATTGCTCCCAGGCGTAACTCAGCGTATCGCCGGTGTCGGGATCGCTGCTCCCTGAGGCGTCGAGCATCACAGTCGCCCCGGCGTCTACCGACTGGTCGGGACCCGCGTTGGCCGTGGGTGCTTGATTGGCGGCACCCACTCCCGTCTGGATGCCGTTGTATTTGATGGTGACGCCGTTCGTTGCGACGCCGGAGGCGGGGAAGCTGGCGGAGGTGGCGCTGACCGTGACCGGCGCATCGCCGCTGGGTGCCACGGTAATGGCCGAGCTCTCGCCGCTGCCGGCAGCCACGGTGACGGACCTGTCAGACAGCGTCCCACCTTGGACTGACAGGGTGACGCTCATGTCGAACGGCGCCGCCTGGACGACCACCACCAAGACTTCGGTGGCCGCCGTCTGCTTCACCTCCGCCGTAAAGGTGAAGGGGCTGCCCGGATTATTGTCCAGGAACAGCCCTTCGAGGCCGGTGAGGCCGGCGAACAGGTCGTCCGGCAACGCCGCGAAGTCGTTGTTGTTCAACCGCAGTGTGGTGAGGCCGGTGAGGCCGTCGAACACGTCCGCTGGCAGCGACGCCAAGTCGTTGTTGTTCAACCGCAGCGTCATGAGGCTGGTCAAGCCGTCGAACACGTCCGCTGGCAGCGATGCCAGGGAGTTATTGCTCGATCGCAGGTACTGCAGATTGGTGAGGCCGTCGAACAGGTCCTCCGGCAGCGCCGTCAGCGAGTTGTTGTTCAGATAGAGCTTGTTCAGGCTGGTGAGCCCATCGAACACATCCGCCGGCAGCGATGCCAGCGAGTTGTTGTTCAGCCGCAGCGTGGTGAGGCTGGTGAGCCCGAAAAAGTCCCGGGCCTGCACCGCCGCGAGGCTCTTCCCCGAGAGATCCAGGGTGCCCGTGATGCCGCGCAGGTCGGGGTCCGTGACCTCGGCGCATGCGCTCTTGCCAGTCAGTGCGTCCAGGATCGCGCTGCGCACCGCGGTGGTGCGGTCGCACACGCCCTCGGTGATGGTCACTGTTGCCGAGGCGTTGCCACCCAGTTGGTAGCTCGACCCCTCGGGCAGGGAGATCGTCACCACCAGCGTTTCCCGAGCGCCATCGTCGATGTCGCTGTCGTCGGTGATGACGATGGCGATGCTGCCCTGGGTGGCGTCGGCCGCAATGGTGATCGAGCCGGTGGCGGTCCCGCTGTAGTCGCTGCCGTCCCCGTTGACGGTCGCGGGGTCGTCATCCGCGCCGATGGCGTAGTTGACGGTGAGTGCTGATTGGGGCGCAGGTGCCGCAGTGACGGTGAAGGTGGCCGTGCCGCCCTCCGCCACCGCCACGTCGGAGCTCAGCGAGACTGTGGGGGTCGTGAGCGTCGATGTCCGGCCCCAATTGCTCCAGCGGAACCAGGTGCTGGGGCTGCTCTCGGACGGCGCCCGAACCCCGAGCACGGCGATCCAGTACTGCGTGCCGGCGGCCAGCCCGGTGACCGTGGTGACGTGGGAAGTCTCGGTCACCGGGTCCGATTGAGCAGAGGCGTCCTGCGACGGCGGCGGGTCGGGCACGGCCAGTTGGAAGCGGCCGCCGGAGCCGTCGGTCTTGACCACGTAGATCCAGTGCACGTCGGTGTCATCCGCGGGCAGCCAGACCACGGCGATGGAACTGGTCGTGGGATGGATCAGGGCGGTGATTTCGGGAGCTTCTCGCGTTGAGTCTTCTGGGGACTGCGCCTGCGCTACGCCCGCCTGGGACGGCCCGGGCAGGAGGTGGGGTTGGCCCAAGGCTCCCACCGCGGCCAGCACCAGCGCCACGGCCACCATCCGCATGAGTCGCCCGTGTCGCCGCCCGCCACGCATGCTCCGCCTCCCGCACTCTGGCCGGTCCGCCGGACCGGCGGGCACCTCAGTCGCGATCGTCGAGCGGGGCCCTGAGGCCAGCGGGACCGTGACTAGGTCTCGAATATTCACAACCTGAATCTACTATAAGGGCGTTTGCACTGCCATCGACCGGCCGAGCTTGGATTCGACAGCGGAATTCCGGGAGCCGTTCGAGTGCGGGAATTCGGAGCCGCCGGCCTGTGAAGCCAGGCCCGGCGAAGGCCGGGATTCCCCCGCCAATCTGAGTCGGGGTCGTCACTCCCAGAAGCCCGCCCTACATGGTGAGATGGATTTGAGAGGTCACAACGTCTGGCAGAGTTGCGATTATGGCTTCACGATGGTGGTGGTTGCCAGCGGTCGGGTGCGCCTCGAATGGCGTGGGTATTGCAGATCAGCTCGCAATTGCACCCTAGGCCATGGGCAAATGCTGGTGAAATCGATACCACACTGGCTGGCACCTCCGTGAAGACTGCTGCACGGTTGAATGGCCGCCGGTAGGAGTCCCGCCGCCACACCGATCGGATGCCGGCACGACCTTCGATGAGTCACGTCGGGGCTCTGTGCGACACCAGGGGCACCCGCCGAGCGCTCCGATTCGGGGCCAAGGGCCACCGGAGTCTGGCGAACGGGGGATAGGTAATGGCGGCGCGGATCCTACGGAATCATCACCAAGGCTGCTCTGGTCGGCACCATTTGCCTAGTCGCCTCTTGAATTCCGAGGTGGGCCAAGTGCGCGGGTCTTTGGAGTCGCTACGCGACCGCGAGGCGTGATCTGGCGGTCGTGACCCGGTGACAATGACGACGGGCAGCCGGAGCCCAATCTCCCGGCAGCTGCGAAGCAGGCGATTGACCGAGAGCGTCGACCGGGCAGATTCCTCCTCACCGGGTCAGCCAACCTGCTGCTCATGCGGCAGGTCTCTGAATCCTTGGCAGGTCGAGCAAGCTACTTGACTCTCTGGCCGATGACCCGCCGTGAGCAGCTGGGGCTAGGGCGCGGGGGTGTCTGGGACGACTTGCTGCAAGCCCCGGACGAGGACTGGGCCGACGTGGTGAAGGCCCAACCAGACGTCCGTGAGGACTGGCGGCCGTTGGCGCGCCGCGGCGGATTCCCGACCCCGGCCCTGCACCTGGCAACGAGTGAGGAACGGGCCATCTGGTTTGACGGCTATGTGCGCACGTACTTGGAGCGCGACCTGCAGAGTCTCTCGTCCATCGCGGCACTGCCCGACTTTCGCCGGTTGATGCGGGCCGCCTGCCTTCGCCTGGGGCAGCTCCTCAACCAAACCGAGCTTGGCCGTGATGTCGGTCTGGCACAGCCAACCGTCCACCGCTACCTCAATCTGCTGGAAACGTCGTATCGGCTCGTGCGACTCCCGGCCTACGCGGTCAATCGGACCAAGCGGCTGATCAAGTCGCCCAAGGTCTATTGGGGCGACACCGGCGTGGCGCTGCATCTCAGCCAAGAGACGGACCCGCGCGGCGCACATCTGGAGAACTTGATCCTGCACGACCTCCTGGCCTGGCGTGATGCGCGACTGGACCTGGCTGACGTCTACGACTGGCGCACTGCGGTCGGCGATGAGGTGGATCTCGTGATCGAGGCCGGCGACCGGCTGTTGCCCATTGAAGTCAAGGCGACCACGCGCCCACGACGCCGCGACATCGCCACGCTACGCACATTTCGGGCCGAGTACGGGAACCAGAGTCGACCTGGCTTACTGCTCCACGCGGGCGAACTCGTCGATTGGATCGCACCCGACGTCCTAGCCGCGCCCTGGTGGCGCGTCATCTAGGCGGTCGGACAGCTCCCAGCCGGCCCCTGTCGACATCGGTCCGGCCTGAGATTGCGCGGTCGATCTACAGCGGGGTGATTGAGACGATCCTGCATTACGCGTGCTTCTCGCGTCTGACGATTCCGGCCCGCGCGCCGGCAAGGCTCGCGACCCCGCGAGCTCGGGCCCGAGCCTTGGTCCGGTGCTGTTCAGAGATGCCGGCTAGCCGTGGAACGAGATTCCCATCCGCCCGTTCGATCTCACTGCCGAGGTCGACTGAATTCTCCCGCGCGGAATTACGGAATCCTGGATTCCCGGCCGTTTCCCGCGCCCCTACGGTAGCCATACGCCGCTGAACCGGGCGCCGGAGAAGCCGCCCGGTGCGGCGGCCTACGACCGACGACTAACGAAAGGTGGATGTGTCGTGTCGCGACAGCTGGGGCGCCTGCGCGCTGTCGAGCAGGAGCGCGACCGACTGGCGGCGCTCCTCGAGCGGCGGCTGGCGGCCGTCGACTCCGCGGCCGACGCGCAGCGCGACCTGGCAGCCGCCCGCGGCCGAATTGTCGACCTCGGCCGTGAAATCGAGAAGCTGCGCCACCAGCTTGAGAACGCCCGCGGAGAGAAACGGCGTCTCGAAGGCCTGCTCGCGCGCACGCAGACGGCCGCGCGCGGCTACGCCGAGCACCTGGACGCCGCCGAACGCCGCCGAATTGGCAGTTCGTGGCCACGAGTGCTCGCGATGCTCGCTGGGCGGCGCGATGCGCCCGATCCCATCCACGAGTCCCAGCCGGAGGTGACGACATGAGGACTCCTGAGGCCCGGTATCTGCTGGGTGCCTATCTCCGACCGAAGCGGTCCTGGGTGCTCCCGCTGTGGGATGACCCGGAGGCCGGTCCACCGGTCGATCTGGCCTTCGACGGGCTGGAGCCCGACGAACTCGTCATGATCCGCACCATCGCCAGCCGGACCGGCGATCGGACCATTAAGTGGGGATGGACCGCGATCCAATCCCTGCGCGCCGGTCGCTGGCCGGGACAGGGTGGAATCCTGCAAGACCTCGGCCGGGGCCTCGGCGGGGCCCTGCGCGAAATGCTCGCGTTCTTGCTGTCCGGTGCTTCGCATACGCCGACGGAGCGAGGCGCCACGCGCGAACAACTGGCCGGGGCCGGCGTGGCCGAGGCGAAGGTTCGGGATCGCCTGATCGATCTCGAGGTGCACGTCATAGTGGGGGCGCGGGACAGACGGAGCGCCCGCGCCCGCCTCAAGCTGGTCCGCGCAGTTTTCGAGGACTGCGCCGGACCCTTCAACCGACTGGTGGCGCGGCGGCCGTGGCGCCGCCGCGCGCACGTCCGCGCCGTGGCGGAGCAGCAGGCTTGGCCGGGCGCTAGGTTTACCGCCAGCGTAGAAGAAGCTGTCGCACTTACCGGCCGGCCTCGGGGTGACCTCGTTGGGTTCCGCGGACGGCGTGTGTGGACCCGCAACAGCCCCCGCCGGGGTCAGGTGCCGGTCGACACCGACCTGTTCGTCGGACAAACGCCCCATGGCTGACCGCCACGCGGCCGCGACGTATGGATTGAAGCCGGACGACGCGCTGAAGCATCTGTTCGTGGTGGGCCCCACCGGCGTGGGCAAGAGCACGTTCCTGTTCTGGTTCGCCCTGTCGGCCATCCGGCGAGGCCACGGCGTCCTGCTGTTGGATCCCAAGGGCGACCTGGCGCGGTCGCTCCTGGAAGCCGTTCCCGCCGACCGTGAGGCGGACATCGTGGCGCTCGACTTTGCGGACACCGACTGGCCGGTGGGCCTAAATCCCCTCGACGTGCGGGACGCCGATGAGGGCGACCGCGTGGCCATGGCCGTCTACGCGCTGCTGCGCGAGCTGGTGCGCGGCGAGGATTTTCTCTGGGGCACGTCCATGTCGCAGGCCTTCGCCTACGGCTTCCGCACCCTGGCCGCCAATCCGCAGATCAAGCCGACCATGCTCGACCTGGAGCGGCTGTTCATCGACCGTGAGTGGCGCGAGAGCCTGATGCCCAACGTCAGCGACCCTTTCCTGCGCTCCTATTGGCGGAACCAGGTCGATCGCATCTCGGTCCGCCAATTCGAGATGACCTTCGGCGGCGCGCTGCGGCGGATGGCCATGTTGGTGCAGGACCCGCGGGTGCGCAACATCCTGGTGCAACCGCGCTCGGCGGTGCGCTGGGACGGCGTGCTGCAGCGGGGCGAGATCGTGCTGGTCAACCTGGACCAGGCCGACACGGCGTTAGGCGCCGCCGGATCGCGCCTGCTGGGCAGCATCCTGGTGACGCAGTTCTGGCAGGCGGTGCTACGGCGGCCGGCCGGTGATCGGGCACCGTACTTCGCCATCATCGACGAGTTCCAGGAGTTCCTGGATACCGGGCGCGACATGGGCGCCTTCTTCGAGCGTTCGCGCAGCTACGGCGTGGGACTGGCGGTGGCCACGCAGAACCCTGGGCATCCCCGGCTGGCGGGCATCATCAGCAGCGTGCTGCTCAACACCCGCACCCACGTGGTGTTCGGCGGCCTGCGGGAGCAGACGCGGCACTTCGCCATGGAGATGGCGCCGGCCTTTACGCCGGCGGAGCTGGACGACCTGCCCGCCTATCACATGGCGGTGAAGACGCTGGTCGACAACCGGCCGGCCCGCCCGTTGGAGGCCACGGTGCCGCCGATGCCGCGCGGTGATCCGGAGCGAGCGGCGCGCATTCGCGACCAGGCCCGAGCGGCCTTCGGGCAACGGCGGGCGGATCTGGACCAGCTCGTGGCCGCGCGCTATGGCGGGCTGACCAAGACCGACGCAGCGCCCGAAAAGCCTGCCGCCAACCCACCCGAGGCTGCCCCGGCAACGAACGATGGATCCGACGACTCGCCGGACGGGTCGCCCGGTCGGGCCGATCTGGCTGCGCGGCCAAGCGGCGACGTGCCGGGCAATCCGGGCAACCAGGCGTGACCGCTCTGCGAGCCGCGGCGACACGGCCCTCCCGACATCGCCCGCTACATCGCCGCGTGCATCATTTCGCCGCCCGACACCGTCGTGTCGCGAATACGACATTCCAGAGTATTTCGAACCGAGCGAAGTATCGGTCGTTGCCGAATGTTCTGACAAAACTCCCACCGTCGCCTCGCGTAACTATCATGCTGATTCCGCAGGTCTCCTCATGATCTGGGCCCCCCGCCAGGTCCAGGTCCTGCGCCTGCTGCGCGCCCACCGCTACATGGACGTGGCGCAGGTGCACCAGGTGGTCTACCAGCCGGTGAGCCGGCGGGCCGCCCAGCGCTGCCTGACGACGCTCCACCAGCAGGGCCTCGTGGTGCGCGCCAGGTCGGCCTGCGGCGGCGTGGGTGGTGGCAGCGGCGGCTACGTGTACGGCCTGTCGGCCAAGGGTGCCGAGGCACTGGAGCACATCGACGACGCGCCGCGCGCCCAGATCCCATACGTCCGCGACCCCGAGAACTTTACGCCGCAGCGGACGCGGCATCAGCTGGCGGTGAACCGTTGCTTCATCGCCCTCTGGCAATCCCTGGAGTCCGCCGCCGGCCATCAGCTGGTGCGCTGGAACTCCGATCCGCACCTCCGGATGCGGTACCGGGCGAGCGGGCGGTGGCAGGTGATCAACCCCGACGGCCTCGCCCAGGTACGCAGCCCGGCCGGCGACCACTGGCTCTTCTTCGAGATTGACCGTGGCACGGAGGAGCTCCGCCGCTATGCGCAGAAAGTGCGGCGGTATGCGGGATTCTGGCAGTCGGGCGCGTGGCGCTCGGAGTTCCCGGTCTTCCCCGAGCTGCGCATCACCACGAACCGCCGCTCGCGCGTGGTCAGCCTCCGCCAGGCCGTGGAGGCCGCCCTGCGCCAATTGACGGACGGCGGCGGCAGCGACATGAACCACGTGCTGCGAATCGCCCTGGCCTGGGAGCCGGCGTTTCTGGCCAACCCGCTGGGCCCGGTGTGGGAGCCCGCGTTTGCCAACGGTGACCACCGACAGCCCGTCCTGCGTGCGCCCGGGTCGGCGCGCCCTGAGGGAGGGGAGGGCAGCCCGACATGAATCACTGAGGCGCCGGCGGGGGCGAGGTGTAGTTGCCGACCCCCGCCGGCGCCTGATCCGACCTGCGAGGACCGGCCGCGAGGCTCGCGGCGTTGGTCTTCGCCGACCTTCGTCCATCGTACGACTGCGAGGAACGCCAATGCTTGTGCAGATCAAAGACCGGCTGGCGGCCGGTCTCCGGGGCATCGTCACCGACGAGCGCGGCAACGCCACCGAATACATCGTGATCGCCGGGATCGGCGTGGCCATCTTCGGCGCGGCGATCGTGGCCTGGAACAACGGCCTATCGACCTATCTCGAGGGCGTCCTGACGGAACTGACCGGGCTTTAGGAAGTGCGCCGGTCACAGTGGTGGGTTCGGTGCCGCCGAGTCGTGCCGGGCTCCGAGCACGGAGCGGTGGGCGCCGAGGCGGTCCTGTCAATGCTGGTCACCGTGCCCGTTCTGCTGGCCGTCATCGCCTTTGCCCAGCTGCTAGGCGCCTGGCAGGCCCAGAACCATGTGGCGGCGGCGGCGGCCCGCCAGGCAGCGCAGGAGGGCGGCGATAGCGCTGCTCTTCGCGCCCGGGTTGCGGCGGACCTGGCCGCCGCGGGGCTCGAGACCGGCGACGTGCAGTTGACGATCCATCCCGCCGCGGTGGACTGGCGCGAGCCGGTGACGGTCGAGATGCAAAGCACGCAGCGCGTTCGCATCCCCTTCCTGCTGGAACTCGAAGTGCCGCTCCGCTCGCACTTCACCACCCGGGGCGAGGTGAACCGGTGACGGGATGGTCGCGTTCCGACATGGCCGACGAGTCCGGCGGCGTCTCCGGCATGACGCTGGCAATGCTCAGCCTGACCCTGCTAGTGGCGGCGCTGGTGATCGACATCGGCGCGATCAGGGTCCAGCGGTTGCGGTTCGTCGATGCCCTGGAACAGGCCGCCGTCGTGGCCGCCGGGCACATCGACGCCGGCCATCTGGCGGCTACGGGCAAGGTGCGACTGGCGGACACGGCAGCTGGCGTCGCCCGCGAATACCTGCGGCTCAACCTACAACCATTAGACCGGCAGATCGCGGGATCCACAGCCACCGCGGTGGCCGGGGCCGCCGAAATCGCCGTGACCAATCCAGGCGGAATCGATCCGATCCGCAACCGCACCGCCGCCGCTCCCACCGTGTCCATCCGGGCCGAGGTCCCGGTGCGCACTGGGCTGCTGCGGCTGGCGGGCCTGCCCAACACCCAAGCGCTGCAAGTAACCGCGAGCGCGATGACAAGGAGCTGATGCCATGCGAAGTCCGCGATATCGATCGATCACCGGGCGCTCGGTCCGTTTGCCGCTGCTGCTGGTGGCGGCAATGACCGCCATGACCGTAGGGATGAGTACGTTGACCGGCTGGATGCTTGGTTCCGCTGCTGGGTCGCCCTCCGACCAAGTCGCGCCGCCGGTGACGGCCATGGTCGCGTCCGCCGGCCCCGAGACGTCGCCTGCGGTCGGCATCGCCGTGACCGCCCTGACCATCACCGCAGGTGTGGACGAGCCGATCCCGCTGGCCATCGGCGAGCGGGCCGGCCTCCGGGCTGTGGCGGCGCTGGCGGACGGCACCTCCCGCGAGGACGCCCCGGTGCGGTGGTCCGTGACTGACGACGAGGTGCTGTCGGTCGATCCGACCGGCGTGGTCACCGGACGGACGCCAGGCCAGGCGCGGGTGCATGCGGTCCTGCCGCCATTCGACGCCTCTGTCGCCGTCGTTGTCGGCGGTGCCGAGACCGTCGCGCCCGGCCAGGCCGTCGCACAGCCGGACCCGGATGAGCTGGTCCGCCAGGAGCAGCGGCTGCTCGACTGGGTGACATGGGTCCGCGAGCAGCTGGGTCTGCCAGCTGTCGCGGTCGACGACCCGCGGTGCGGCGCCGTGCGGACGCTGGTCGCGCACGCCCTGCGCCAGGGCGGGATGGACCAGGTCCGGCCGCAGGCCCGTCAGCTCCGCGCGGCGGAAGCCGGCGGATGGGCGGTCCGGCTCTGGCCCGTTGGCTTGCCGGCCGCGTGGCATGAGGCCGGGTTCGATGACGTGTCGACGCTGATGGGCGACGAGGCGCGGTCCTTCTTGACCGATCCGAGCGTGGCCCAGGTTGCGGTGGGTCTAGTGTTCGATGGGCGCGCGTCCGACCAGCTCTGGGCGGGGGTTGCGGTCAAGCGAAGGGCGCCGTAGACGATGCGGCGCGCGGCCTCGTGGCTCGTGGCAGTCCTCGGCCTGGTGCTTGCCGTCGGACTCGCCGCCGAGGCGCGAGCGGACCATGGCTACTGGGAAACCGAATCCGTCTGGATAGAGCCGGTTGTCGAAACCCGGACGGTCTGGGTGCCGGGCCGGTGGGAAGAACACACCGTCTGGGTACCGGGCCAATACGAGACCCGCACCAACATTGTTTCGGAACTCGTATGGGAATCTCACATGGTGTGGGTGGACTCGGGCTACTGGGACGAGCGCCGGCGGTGGGTGGAGAGCGGCCATTGGGTGGAGCTCTGGGACGACGATGCCTCGCAGCCCTACACGGTCTGGGTGGATACGTCGCACTGGGAAAGCGACGAGGTCTGGGTCGACACCTCGCGCTGGGAGGATCACGGCCGCTGGGTCACGGTGCTGCGCCAGCAGGTCGTCACAGTCTGGGTGCCGGGCTACTGGACGACCGAGCGTCGCCGGATCGACGGCTACCACGTAGTGGACGAGGTCGTCACGGTGCCGGGGCGCTACGAGACGCGGCGCCACTGGGTAGCTCTCGCGCATCCGACGCCCACACCCAGGCCCACGGCTACGCCACGCCCGGCCGCATCCCCCACACCGACCCCATCGCCGACGCCGGCGCCACCAAGCCACGGGACCTGCACCATCCCGTCCGGCATCTACAAGGTGACGGACTACTACGCGGGCACTCAGGACGTGGAGACGGAAGGCGGCATCGACTACCAGACGGTCACCGACAATCGACCCAACGATCTCTACGCCGTAGATCTGGGCAGCTACGCCAAGGGCGCGAGCAGCCCCTACGACGGTGCCGCCTTCAACGGCCGCAATCGTGACGTGAACGGCGAGCTACTGGCCGGCACGTTCTATCAGAATTATCGCAAGCGGCACGGCTGCTACGTCCCGACGAACATCGTGTTCTTCCAGGACGATCGGGTCCGGTTCACCACGGGCGTGACGACCTCTCCAACGCCGACGGCGACCGTCAGCCCGACGCCGACAGTGACGGTGACGCCGACTCCGACCGTGACTTCGACGCCAACGGTAACGGCGACGCCTACGGTCGCGATAACGGATCCGACGCCGACGAACCCACCGGGCCCAAGACCGCCCGGTGATCCAGGACCGGATCCTACGCCGACCAACCGGCCGGGGCCGAAACCACAGCCGTCCAGTGGTCCGGATCAGCCGACGCCGACGCCGGAAACTCCACAGCCGCCGCGTGTGTCGCCGACGCCGTCCAATACTCCTCGGCCTCCGGCGCCAACGCCGAGGCCGGCCTACGACCCGCCCGTCGGCGCCCTTCGCGTGGCGCCTGTGGTGGCGGGATCGGCGCTGACCGGCAACGTCCAGGGCTTCTCGGCCATCGAGGTGCTGCGCGGTGCGCCGATCGATCTCTGGGTCCGCGCGAACGTCGAGCCGCCGGCCACGGATCCCGCGGCGACCGTGGCGCTCACTCAATGGACTCTCGTTCGCGGGGCGAATGACCGGCCCGGCGGGACGCAGCCCGGCGCCAGCGGGGGACCCGATGAGCCCCTCCGGCTGCAATGGAACGACGTGACGCCGGTCGTTGATGGCCAACTCCGGCCGTACGAGTTGCACCTGCGGACGCGCATCCGGGTGACCTACGGCGACGGCACGACACGAGACTTCGATCTCGAGGGATCGATTGCGGTGACTGTGCGCTACCAGGGCGCCACGACGTGGGAGGACGACCGATGAAACGGCACTGGCTGTTGGCCGTGGGACTGCTTCTGGGTCTCGCCGCCGGCGTGCTGGTCTATCAGAGCATGCAAATGGCGCCAGTGGTCACGGCAGCACGGCCATTGGATGTCGGTGATCGGCTCTCGCCGGGTGACCTTTCCGTGCGGGAGGTCAATCCGGCGGCCCGTCCGGCCGGCGCGCTCACCTCCCTCGACGCGGCCGTGGGCGCCTTTGCCACCGGCCCGATTCCGGCCGGGCAGTACATCGTGTCTGGACAGCTCGCGGACTCGCGCCGCGCCGCGTTGCTGGCGCATGCCGGGTCGATCGCACCAGGTCACGCCCTGATTGCGATCCCGGTCGATGCCACGCGAGCGTTGGGCGGTGTGGTGCCGCCCTCCCAAGTCGTCGATGTTCTGGTGGCAAGCCCCGAACCCGCCGCCGACCGGACGCTGTCCGGATCGGTGCCGCAGCACGTGGAGGTGCTCGGTCGCGGCGTGCTACTGGTGGAGCTGCGCAGCGACCGCGGCGAGGCTCTGCAGGGCCCTGCGGACGACGACAGCTTGGCCCGCCGAGCCTCCGTCCGAATCGGCGCCGCCGTGCTGGCGGTGCCCACGGCGGACGTGCCGCGGTACGTGGCGCGGATTCCCACCGGAACGTTCGTGCTCAGCCAGCGTCTCGATGTGCCCACCGGCAGCGCTTCGGTTGGTCAGCATCAGACCGTGCAGGGCAGGCCGTGAGTTCGGCGGTTGCTGCGACGACCGACGTCCACCAGATGTCCAGGCCAACCGTCGGCACACTCAGGGACGAGGCGTTCCTGGCTCAGGTGCGGGAGCGGCTGGTACGGACACTCGACCCCCAGGTATTGGATCCGTTCAGTCCCGCGCCCGACCGAATTGACCGCATCAGCACGGTTGTCCACGCGCATCTCGCCGAGGCATATCCCCGGGCGATTCCGGATCCGACGTTGGTACAGCGCCTATGCGACGAGCTGGCCGGACTGGGACCGCTGCAATCGCTGATGACGGACCCCGAGGTGACCGATGTGCTGGTGAACGGACCGACAGAGGTGTGGGTGGAGCGCCGGGGACGGCTGGAGCCGACGTCGGTGCGATTTCGGAATGCTCAGCATCTGGCGGCGCTGATGGAGAAAATCGCGGCACTGGTCGGGCGGCACCTGTCGCTGGAAAGCCCCTGCGTAGATGCGCGCATGGCCGACGGCAGCCGGGCCAATCTGGTGATCGCGCCGGTGGGCGGACCCTGCCTCTCCATTCGCAAGCACCGGCGCGTGCGGCTGGCGCTTCGGTCGGAGCAACCCGAAGCCTCGGGTCGTATTGGAAGCGAAGAGGCCGCTGTGGATTGGGTCACCGCGGGCGGGTTAAGTGAAGCGATGGCGGCGTTTCTGGCCACCGCGGTTCGCGCCCGCTTGAACGTGCTTGTGGCTGGTGCCACGGGGGCGGGCAAGACGACGCTGCTGGCCAGCCTCCTTGCGGCGGTGCCTCCGACCGAACGCGTGGTGATCATCGAGGACACTACCGAGCTGGCGGAGCCCGACCAGGGCCACACGGTCCGCCTGCAGTGCGTCCATGGTCAGCGCGCCGTCGACTACCAGGACCGCACGGTGTCGGTCGCCGACCTTCTGGCGAACGCACTGCGCATGCGGCCCGATCGACTGGTGGTGGGCGAGATTCGCAGCCCCCGCGAGGCCTATGTGTGTCTGGAGGCGCTCAACACCGGTCACGCCGGGTCGGGAACGACCATTCATGCGAATGGGGCGGCCGACGCCCTAGGACGACTCGAGACGCTGGTGCGCCGCGAGTATCGCGATTTCGCGGCGCGAGAGCTGCGCGAGCCCATTGCGCGCGCATTCGATCTGGTGATCCATGTGGGACGGCTCGCCGACGGCCGTCGCGCAGTGCTTGAGGTCATGGAATTGGCCGGCATGTCCACTGACGAGACCTACGACCTGCGGCCGGTGTTCAGCGCGGAGCGCACGGCCGCCGGCGGCAACATCGTGGGCTTTGAGGCTAGCAATGGCTACGAAGCGGGGCCAAAGGTCCTGGCCAAACTCCGAATGCAGGGCCTGGTCTTGTGAATCTCGCCGTCGTCGCCGCCGCGTCATCCGCGGCCGGCGTCGTTGCGCTTGTGCTGGCGTTTGCGCCGGTCCGCCGGCCCTCCGACTCGCCCGCCCGCAGCTGGGTTCAGCGTCGCCTCAATCCTATTGCCGACTACCTGCATGAAGCCGGAGTGGCGGTGGCGCCACCAATCTTCCTGCTGATCAGCGGCGGGACATTCACGGTTGGGGCGGTCGCCGGTGGACTGGTGGCTCCGCCGCTCGTGCCGGTGGGAGCAATTGTCGGGGCGATCGCTCCTTGGGTGGTACTCCGCACTGCCGTTGGGCGGGCACGGGCGCGCGCCGATCGCGAGGCGCTCGTCCTGCTGCGGTTGCTGGGCGCCCACCTGCGGGCGGGCGCTACCTACATTGAAGCGCTGCGAGCTGCCGCTGAGGGCGTGGCGACGCCGCAGGTGCGAGACGATCTGGCGTGGGTCGCCAATCGGTTCAGGTTGGACCGGCCACTGCATGGGTCGTTGGCTGCGGTCGCTGCGCGGACACCGGGCCGCCACCTGCGCCTGGCCTATCGCGTGCTGGCACGGGCCATCGAGCACGGCGTGGCCGGACGGCGTGCGGTGACCGCGCTCGAGGGCCTTGAGGCGACCGTCGCCGCGAACCTCCGTGCGCACGAGGACCTGCGGGCCAAGACCCGCGGCCTGCGGATTCAGATCGTCGTAGTTGCCGTGGCGATCCCGGTCATTCATCTGTATCTGCGGGGGACGAACCCGGAGTCGTTCACCGTCATGGACGAGCCCTTGGGGCAGTATGTGCTGCTCCCGGGAGCCGTGATGTGTGAAGTTTTCGGGCTGTACCTGTGGCGACGCTTCACTCGAGCGCAAGCATGAGCGGCCCAGCAGTGATTACCGCGATGGCGGCTGCCGGTGCCGTGAGCATTCTGGTGTCCGTCGCGCTCAGCTGGGTCGCCGACTTGTTCGGTGGAGCCCGCCAGCGCCGGGTGCTTCGTTTGACGGAGGCCGACTCCCAGGCCGCGACCCGGCCACCCGCGGGTATGGCCGGCAACATCGGCGCAATGCTCGACGTCGTCGGCCGGCGAATCGGTCGCCATCAGCACCTGGTCAGCGCGCAGGATCTCCGTGACGCAGGCCTTGAGTCGGCGTGGGTGACGCCGCGGACCGTGGTAGCCATGAAGCTGTTGTTTGGCGGGAGCGTGGGCGCGGCGCTAGCCCTTCTGATCCCTTGGGTGCCGGCCATGATGGTGGGCGCGCCAATCGCGGGGCTCCTGGCCTTCGTGGCGCCCTCCATCGTGATCGACGCTCGCAAGGCCTCTCGTCGCAAGCGGATCCTGGCCGAGGTGCCGGACGTGATTGCCGAGTTGCGTGGACTGATCAGCACTGGGATGGGCGTCGAGCGTGCGCTGCACATGTTGGTGGAGGACGACGCGTCGGACGCGGCATCTACCGAGCTGGTCCGTGAGATCCGGCGGACGATGGCCGCTTACGGCCTCGGGGTACCGCTGACCGTGGCCCTCCAAGAGGCGTCCGACCGATTGGGATCACCCGAGTTCGAGGCTTTCGTGCTGGCGATCAAGCAGGCGCGCCGGCTAGGTGCGGAGCTCGAGGCCGTCCTGGATCAGCATGAAGTGGGACTGCGGGCCCAGCGGCAGAATGCTGTCGACGCGGCGGTGGCGTCGCAGGAGGCCAAGGCCCAACTCGTGATCGCTATTTCTTTCTTGCCCGCGTTCATGCTGCTCATCTTTGTTCCCATGCTCCTGAGCATCGCCAAGGGACTCTTTGGGTGAATCCGGGGCTCATCGGGCTTTCGGTCGCCCTCGGAGTCGCGCTGTTGGCCTCGATCACCGACATCCGTGAGCGGCGAATCCCGAATACGCTCATCGTCACCGGCCTGGTCGCGACCAGCGCGCTAGCGGTAGTCGGCGGTTGGTGGGTGGACGCACTCGCGGGCAGTGGCCTGGGAATGGTGCTGCTTGCGCTTCCGCGGCTGGTGGCGCGCGACGCCGTTGGGCTCGGAGATATCAAGCTCGCGGGCGTTCTGGGAATTGGTACCGGGATGGCGGTGATAGTGGTCGCTATTGGTATTGCAGTCGTCGCAGCCATGCCGGTGTTCGTGTGGGGTGCGCGAAGTGGGCGACGCTGCAGGGTGTTGCCGTTTTCGCCCTTTCTCGCCACCGGTGTCGTTGGGTGTATGGCGGTGCACCTCGCTGCCGGTGGTGGCTAGTACTCGAACCTGCAAAGCCCGGAAGCCGCAGTCGTGACCCTAGCCGATGGTCCGTCTACGACGCCAAGGCTCCCAGATCAAATCCAGGCGACGACGGCCACCGGCCATTTCACGCGCGCGCAGACCATCAACACGGGATCTTTGAGCACGGATCCCGACTGACGACCAGAATTTCGTTTCCCTCCAACCAGTCCGCCTGAAGGAAACGAGGGGACATCGGATCGCTTCGAAGAACCTCCCGGCGACTACGTCCTCGACCATCTCGGTGAGCCGTTCGATTTCGCCTTCTGCGGACTCATCGCACGCGTCGCAGCCACAGCTCGGAAAGAGCTCGCTGTACCACCGCCCGAATCGGACGTGGAGACCCGGAAAGGTTGAGAACACCACCGCAATGGGGGCGGCGTCGTGGTTACTCGGGCTGAGTCGCACATGCAGACGTGCAGGGTCCAGTCCCTGCTCCAGTTCCGCGTCCAGACCGTAACCATCAGTACGCTCAACGTCGAAGTCGTTCTCCAGCCGGCCGATGATCTCTAGCATGGCCGAATGCAGCGGTTGAAAGCGCTCGGCGTTGGTCAGGCGGCTGTACGCTGGATCTTGGGGGAGGTCCTGGTTTCCCACGTTTCGCATATCCAAGCCATCCAAGCATCTCCTTACGTTCCTTGTTCCACTCCATCCTCACGCCGAAAGAAAGTCCAACTGGGACGAGCGGGCGCCGCGGAGATCGAGCTGCCGAGGCGACCGCGCCCAGCTCCGGATCCGCTGAGG